>NZ_JBKBOV010000001.1:290818-297481 GCF_046293535.1 Massilia sp.
GCGGCGGGGGTCCCGGGCGCCCCCGCGCCCCGCGCCAGGATGCGTGGCGAGAAGCCGGGACCGTTGTCCGTGATCGCCAGGCGCACCGCGGTGCCGGCGGCGCCGTCCGCGCCTTCGTAGTGGATGGCCTCGGTGGTGACGTCCACGCGCGGGGCCGGCATCCCGGGGCCGCGGTCGACCAGCGCGTCCTGGGCGTTCTGCACCAGGTTGTGGATCACCTGGCGCAACTGAGTGGCGTCGCCCATCACCCTGGGCAGGTCGGGGGCCAGCGCGGCGTGGATGATGTCCGAGCCATCCTCGGCCAGGTAGAGCTGCAGGATCTCGTCGATCAGGCCGTTCAGGTCGAGCGGCTCGAGCACCGCCGGCGGCGTGCGCGCATAGTCGCGGAAGTCGTCGACCATGCGCTTCATGGCGTCGACCTGGTTGACGATGGTGGTCGTGCTCTTCTTGAGCAGTTCCGCTTCCTGCGGCGGCAGGCTGGCTTCCAGCTTCATTTGCAGGCGCTCGGCCGACAGCTGGATCGGGGTGAGCGGGTTCTTGATCTCGTGCGCCAGGCGGCGCGCCACCTCGCCCCAGGCCACCGAGCGCTGGCCCGCGATCACGTCCGAGATATCGTCGAACACCACGATGAAGCCGCTGCCGGTGCCGACCGGCAGGCGCGAGCCGCGTGCCAGCAGGATGATGTCGTGCTCCTGCTCGTCGCCGCTGCCGCGGCGCGGGATCTCGATCTGCTGCTGCCAGTGGGCGCGCCGGCGCCGGTCGGTGCTGGCCGCGCTCTGCGCGCTCTGCGCCGAGATCGCGCGCGTGATGCAGTTGTAGAAGGTCTCCAGGCCCGCGATGCTGGCCAGCGGACCGCTTAGCGCGCCCGGCTCGACCTGCAGGATGCGGTAGGCGGCGTCGTTCGAGTTCACCACCCGCCCTTCGGCATCGAGCACGATCACGCCCGCCGACATGTTGGCCAGCACCGACTCCAGGTGGGCCTTGGCGTTCTGCAGCGCCATGCGGTTGCGCTCGACGGCGCTGCGCGCCTCGAACAGCTGGCCGGTCATGGCGTTGAACGAGCGCGTCAGTGTGCCCAGTTCGTCGTTGGTCTCGACCGTCGGACGCGGCGACAGGTCGCCCTCGGCCACCGCCTGGGTGCCCTCGGCCAGCACCAGGAGCGGCTGCGCCAGGTTGCCGGCGATGAGGAAGGCGCTGCCGATCGCCCCGAAGATCGCCAGCAGGAGGGTCAAGGTCAGGGTCTCGATGTACATCTTGCGCAGGCCGGTTCTGGCCTGGTCGCGCGAGCGGTACTCCTCGGAGGCGCTGCGCAGCACCACCGCGTTGGACGCCAGGTTGACCGGCACCGACTGCAGCAGCTGCAGGTAGCGCGGCTCCATGCCGGCCGCTTCGGGCACCGCCAGCACCACGCGCAGGCGCAGGCCGGTGGCCGCATCGAGCCCGTTCTGGCCCGGGCCGTCCGCCTGCGTGGCGGCGTCGCGGTCGATCGTGCCTTCCGGGCGCGCGTAGCCGCCCGGCAGCGCGGCCGACTTGAGCATGTCGGGCGTCGGGCGGTCCAGGTCAAGATTCAGGTTGCGGTCCTGCGATGCCGTCGCCAGCACGGTGCCGTCGGAGGTGAGCAGCATGGCGCTCTGCAGCCCGCTGATGTCGTTCACCAGGCCGGTCAGGACACCCTGCACCATCACCGCATCCTGGCCGGCCAGCGTGGCGGCGGCGGTCTGGCCGGTGGCGCCCAGCTCGGCCACGGCTTCGTCGAGGGCGGCGCGGCCGAGGTTCAGGCCGGACTCGATCGCGGCCTCGATCTTGACGTCGAACCAGCTTTCGATGGAATGCGAGACGAACTGCACCGACACCATGAAGATCACCAGCCCCGGCAGGATGCCGATGCCGGCGAACAGCAAGACCAGCCGCGCGACCAGGCGCGAGCCGAACTTGCCGGCCTTGTAGCGCGAATACAGGCGCGCCAGCGCGACGATCACGAGGATCAGGAGCAGCACGGCCATGCCGGCGTTCACGCCCAGCAGCCAGGTGTAGTAACGGTCGAAGAAGCCCGAGTTGTCGGAGGCCGAGGCCAGCAGGAACAGCAGGATCGAGACGATGGCGCCGCCCACCACCAGCGCGTAGCGCAGCGCCCGGTTGAACGATTTACCGCGTACCTGGATCATTCTGCACGGTAGGTGAAGGTCTTCTTGTTGCTGCTCAGGCGCCAGCTCGAATCATTGATGGCGTTGACCTGCAGCGGCTTGGACAGGAAGTCGCGGTCCATGAACATCCGCACCGACACGTTGTAGACCTCGCCCTTCTTGAGGGCGTCTTTCGGGGCGATCAGCCAGCGCGCCGGCCGCCGGATCAGCGACAGGGCGTCGTCGAGGGTGTTGAAGGGCTGCGGCACGCTGCCGCCGGTGGTGACGATGTACTGGCGCGTGAGCATGTCGTAGGAGATGCCGATGGTGCGCTTGGAGAACACCGCCTTCTCGTCGCGCCACCACCAGCGCGGGCGCGTCATTTCGATCTCGGTGGTGAAGTGCAGCTTGATGCCGTGCTGGACCGCGTCCTGCAGCTCGTGGTTCAGGTCGAAGGCGAACGCGGTGTTCAGGCGGTAGCCGTCCTCGCTGGCCTGGATTTCGACCTTGGTGATGTCGATGACCTCGGCCGCCCGTGCCTGCGAACACGCGAAGACCAGCAGCAGCTGGCAAGCGAGGAGGCAAAGAAAACGTAAGGTCACAGGTACGCCGGAGCCGAAAAATTGAGAGCCGAGTTTGGTCAGTAATGGATCATTACGCCGTTATTTTTTTTGGAACAGCGCATAGAACAAGCCGTCATGATCCTGCCCGGCACCGCTGGCTGGCAGCAGCTGGCCCGGCGCGTCGAGGCGGATGGCGTCGTGGCGGGCCGCAAATGCGGCAGCCTGCGCCTCCGATTCCTGGGGCCAGAGCGAACATGTCACAAACAGCAATTTACCATTGGGCAGCAGCATCTGCCAAAGGTTGTCGAGTATTTTGCTAGAAAGTGTTGCAAGTTGGAGCGTGTCGGACTTGCGGCGCAGCCAGCGGATGTCCGGGTGGCGGCGCACGATGCCGGACGCCGTGCAGGGCACGTCGGCCAGGATGCGGTCGAATTGGCGGCCATCCCACCAGCCGGTGTCCTGGGCCTCGGCCGCGACCAGCTTTGCTGTCAGGCCCAGGCGGCCCAGGTTGTCGCCCACGCGCGCCAGGCGCTGCGCATCGGCGTCGACCGAGGTCAGGTCGACGTCGGCGGCCTCGAGGATATGGCCGCTCTTGCCGCCCGGCGCCGCGCAGGCATCCAGCACGCGCATGCCGTCGCGCAGGTCGAGCAGCGGCGCGGCCAGCTGGGCGCCGGCGTCCTGCACCGACACCACGCCCTCGTGGAAGCCCGGAATCTGGCTGACGTTGACGGCCTGCGCCAGGCGCACGGCCGCCGGCCCCACCTGCTCGGCAGCGACGCCGGCATCCAGCAGCGTCTTCAGGTAAGCCTCGACATCGGTACGGCGGCGGTTCACGCGCAGGGTCAGCGGCGGGTGCGCGTTGCCAGCCGTGAGGATACTTTCCCATTCGGACGGGTAGGCGGCGCGGGTGCTGTCGATCCACCATTGCGGGTAGTTCCAGCGTGCCAGCGGCTGCTTCAGGGCTTGCTCCAGCAGGGCCTCGCGCTCGCGCAGGAAGCGGCGCAGCACGGCATTGACCATGGCCTTGGCATGGGCGAAGTCGGGGTGGCTGGCGGCGGCGCCCACGGCCTGGTCCACCACGGTGAAGGCTTCGTAGGGCGCCGGGGTGCCCGGCGGCGGGTCGAGCAGGGCCAGCGCGGCGCACAGGAGGCCGCCCAGCATGGGCGGCTCGGGCGCCTTCGTCGTCATCAGGCCCAGCAGGACCTCGCTGCGGCCCAGCTGGCGCATGCTGCGGTAGGCGATGTCCTGGATCGCCCCGCGTGCCTGCGGCGTCACGTCGTAGGCGGCAAATACGCCGGCCAGCGCCTGCGGCAGCGCGGCGCCGCCGCGCACCCGCGCGATGGCATTGGCCGCGCCCAGCAGGGCCAGGGCCAGCGAATCGCCCTTCAGGTCGGGACGGTAGTCGCGCTGCGGCGCCACCTTCACTTCGTGGCTCTGGCGCAGGCGCGGCTGCGCGGCCGCCTGCTTGTGCGCATGCTCGCGCAGCGGCGCGCGCGCGGGTTCGCGCATGGCTTCACGCTCGGCCGACGGACGGTAGGACGGCTTGGCGGCCGCTGCCTGGCCGGCGCCCTGGGGCCGCTCCCTGCCCTGCGGCGACGCGGAACGTGCCGGCTTGGCTTTGGGTTTCAGGGTGAGCGTCGGGCGCTTGTCGGTCATGGCGGGGTCGATACAGTGAAAAATGGCCCTCATTGTAACGGCTTAGGCTTTGGTGCCGCTTAAGCAAGGCGACAACTTGCCGCGGTGAACATATTGCGCGATGCGCCAAACCAGTATAATGATCGCTGTTTGCCTGTCCGCAGGCCCGCCATTTTTATCAGATCGACATCCCCATGCTCGCCCAACAAAAACAACAGATCGTTGCCCTGTTCCAGGCCGCCCTCGCACCGATCGTCGCCGGCACCGACCTTACTCCGAACGTCGTCCTGGAACGTCCACGCGATCCGAGCCACGGCGACATCGCCTGCAACATCGCCATGCAACTGGCCAAGCCGCTCAAGACCAACCCGCGCGAACTGGCTACCCGCCTGGTCGCCGCCCTGCTGGCCGAGCCTGGCGCGGCCGGCCTGGTCGACTCGGCCGAGGTCGCCGGTCCCGGCTTCATCAACCTGCGCGTGGCCGCGGGCGCCAAGCAGTCGGTCGTGCGCACCGTGCTCGAACAGGGCGCGGCGTTCGGGCGCGGCACGTCCGGCCAGGGCCACCACGCGATCATCGAATTCGTCTCGGCCAACCCGACCGGACCGCTGCACGTGGGCCACGGCCGCCAGGCCGCGCTGGGCGACGCCCTGTCCTCGCTGTTCGAAGCGCAGGGCCATGAAGTCACCCGCGAGTTCTACTACAACGACGCGGGCGTGCAGATCGCCACCCTGGCCACCTCGGTGCAGGCGCGCGCGCGCGGCTTCAAGCCCGGAGACGCCGAGTGGCCCGAGTCGGCCTACAACGGCGACTACATCGCCGACATCGCCAGCGACTTCCTGGCGAAAAAGACCGTCTCGGCCAGCGACGGCGCACCGGCCACCGCTTCGGGCGACGTGGAAGACATCGAATCGATCCGCCGCTTCGCCGTGACCTACCTGCGCAACGAGCAGGACCAGGACTTGCAGGCCTTCGGCGTCAAGTTCGACAACTACTACCTCGAGTCCTCGCTGTACGCGGACGGCAAGGTGGAAGCGGCCGTGCAGGCCCTGGTCGACGCCGGCGTCACCTACGAGCAGGAAGGCGCGCTGTGGCTCAAGACCACCGACTACGGCGACGACAAGGACCGCGTGATGCGCAAGTCCGACGGCACCTACACCTACTTCGTGCCGGACGTGGCCTACCACATCCAGAAATTCCGCCGCGGCTTCGACCAGGCCATCAACGTGCAGGGCAGCGACCACCACGGCACCATCGCGCGCGTGCGCGCCGGCCTGCAGGCGGTGAACATCGGCATCCCGCAGGGCTATCCCGACTACGTGCTGCACAAGATGGTCACGGTCATGAAGAACGGCGAAGAGGTCAAGATCTCCAAGCGCGCCGGCTCCTACGTCACGGTGCGCGACCTGATCGAATGGTCGGGCAATGGCGACGTAACGCGCGGCCGCGACGCGGTGCGCTTCTTCCTCATCTCGCGCAAGGCCGACACCGAGTTCGTGTTCGACGTCGACGTGGCCCTGAAAACCTCGGACGAGAACCCGGTGTACTACGTGCAGTACGCCCACGCGCGCATCTGCTCGGCGCTCGCCAACTGGGGCGGCGATGAAACGCAACTGGCGGGGGCCGACCTGTCGCTGCTCACCGAGCCGCACGAAGCGAGCCTGCTGGCCAAGCTGTCCGCCTACCCGGAAATGCTGGAGCGCGCGAAGCTCGAACTGAGCCCGCACCACGTCGCCTTCTACCTGCGCGAACTGGCCGGCGAGCTGCACAGCTACTACTTCGCCCACAAGTGGCTGCTGGAGGACAACGAGCCCCTGAAGCTGGCGCGCCTGGCCCTGGCCCTGGCCACCCGCCAGGTGCTGCGCAACGGCCTGGCCCTGATCGGCGTGTCCGCCCCGAGCAAGATGGAACGCGCCCCGACCGAGACCCAAGAGTAAACATTCACAGCAAGCGCGACATGACCGCCATCCGACCCTTCTCACCGCTGCGCCAGCGTGGCAGCACCCTGACCGGCATCATCATCGGCCTGATCATCGGCCTGGGGATCGCGGTGGCGGTCGCGCTCGTGATCACCAAGGGCCAGTCGCCCTTCACCGACCGCTCCAACAAGATGGGCCGCCCGGCCGATCTCGAGCCGAGCCAGGCGAGCGACCCGAACAAGCCGCTGTACGGCAACCGCGACGCCGCGCGCGAAGCCAACCGCCAGATCGCCGAACGCGCCAACCGCCCCGCCCCCGAGCCGGCGCCCGCACCGGCGCCGGCCGCAGCCGACGCCGATCCGCTGGGCCAGGCCATCGCCGGCATGGAGGGCGGCGCCGCCGCGCCGGCCGCGCCTGCCGCTGCTC